>NZ_LT629794.1:3187500-3227823 GCF_900106075.1 Polaribacter sp. Hel1_33_78 | reverse complement strand
CAAACCTTCCTCCCTTTTGATTGATAGTTGATGTTCTATTGTACTTAATTACCATTTTATTCATAATAGTGATTCCTTTTAATTTCAACACTTAAATGTATTAAAAACCTATGATATATCCAAATAAGTGAACCCTATTTATTTATAAATTAAAGGGAAGTAGAAGGGGGTTTCTTGTAACTGAGAGAAATACTTTTTTATAAAATAGAGGTCTTACTCGTTATTTTATCGGAGTCATTTTTTTTTACTGGAGAAGATTGATAGAGTAATGAATTCTCTTTAAGAATTTTGGTCAGTATTGAAAAGTAAACTTGAGTTAAAAATTTTAAGTTCAAATTTTCACCAAATAAAGATTTTACTTTGTTAATTTTTCATTTGTAGGTTTATTTAATCCATAATAAACTCTTTTTTTAGAATCATTTATAACATCTAATATGTGTTTATCAAATTCACTTAAAGAATGACCAAATATGACCAAAGATTTAAGTTTATTAAATTCTTTAAAACAAAACCTTAAGTATTTATTCCCATTTATTTTATTTAATTTATGTTCAGAGTTTCCCTCAGTTATGATTAAAGGGAGATAGTTATTATTTAAGTTTTCTTCAATTTGTGAAACTATTCTTTGACCTTGTGAATGTCTTACTTTGTACACATTATCTTCATTACTGAACAACATTATGTTTCCGTGTAAATAATAAATGTGATGTCTATGTATTTCATTGTTTTCATTATCAAATTTCAAATAATTTCCATCATTAGAGAAGTTGTCAGAATGATTTATCAACCCATTTTAGATTGTACCATTAAATAATATAGATTTAAATCATAATTTGTAGTGAAAATATTTCCAAACTTTTTTAATTGATTACCAAATAAGGTTCCTGATTCGGTTTTAAAGAAATTCCAATCTGGTTGAATTTTTGTTATTGTCTCGATAAAACTTTTTTTAGTTTTTCTTCTACTTTTTTAATTTTTTCAACGTCAATAGTTAATATTTTACAGATTTCAATACTCGATTGGATTTTAAACAATATTTCTTCTATATTTTTATTATTGTTATCATTTAAAATAGTTGTCATTTCGTCTTCATACTCATTTTTTATCTCATCAATTAAATTAGTATAATTAAAAGTTGGATTGTTTAAAACACTAAACCCATTACCCAATAACAAAGGTTTCCCCCCATAACTCCTCTAGATTTTTAAATAAATCCATACTTAAATATTGTTACTTCCTTATATCTTTATTGTAATCTTTATACATCCCCTCTAATATCATTGGGAAGACTTTAGGGTTCATTATCTTCTTATAAAAATCTAATCTATCTCCGTAGTATTCAGAAACCTCTCCACCAAATTCCTTTTTGAACCAATCTTTTTTATCACTCTCTGAATTATCACCCATCATAACAGAAACCAAATCATCATTATTCTTTAATCTTTCGGTTACCTGTTTCAAATCAACTTTATCCTCCTCAGATAACTCTATCCATAAACTTCATTAATCCGTTGAATAATATGAGATAAAAGGTCTAATTCTGGTTCATCAATACCACCACCTGTTCCACCAGACATTGGTTCGATTTCTCCACCTTTATCTTCTAATGATAAACGAGATTCTCCCATCATTTGAATTCTTAAAGAACCTAAATCAACTGAATCTATTATACTAATTTTTTCAGTAATTCCTTTTGGTAGTTTCTTGTTTAAGAATCGAAGGAATACATATAGTTTCTCCCAATTTACTTCTGTAAAATTGATGATTTGAGAGATGTAAGAATACAATCGAATGAAAGATTGAATTTTAGATTTAAACTCTTCTTTTTGTTCATCATTTTCTAAATTCTTAAAGTTATCTACAACCTCATCAATGATAGGGTGTAAACGTTCATCTGTTTCCGTATCTTTATAAAACTCTTTACAAAACCTATCAATATGGTCATCTGAAAAGATGGTAAACGATTCTATTTCGTTTTGTAAATCATATAGTTTATCAGGTTCTGTTTCCCCTGTTAGAACGGTTGATGTATAAAATGGTTGAAATGATTCTACTATCTTTTCCGTATCATTTACAAAATCTAAAACAAACGTATCTGTTTTACCACTCTTCGTTCTGTTTAATCTTGAAAGGGTTTGTACACATTGAACTCCACTCAATTTCTTATCTACATACATAGAGTGAATCAATGGTTCATCAAATCCTGTTTGAAACTTATTGGATACAATTAAGATTCTAAATCGTGGGTCTTTCAAACCACTTGGAATGTTTGAACCTTCTAATCCGTTTTCTTTATTTAGAGATACTTCTGTATACTCCTTATGGTCCCTTTTAAATGAACTACACCACTAAACCCTACTAAACAAGAATATGAAAGTCCTCTCTCTTTCATTTGACGTACCATTTCTTTATGGAAAAGAACACAATGTTTACGAGAACGAACTACCACCATTCCTCTTCCTCTTCCGTTTATTTTTTTGGAAGTTGATGAAGTAAAATGATTAAGAATAATATTAACCTTTTGATTAATGGTCTCATCATGAGAATCTACATAATCAACAAGTTGTTTCATAACCTGTCCTTCAGGTAATTCCTTATCCTCTGTGTCCGTTTGTTTTACCTTAAAATATCTTTTATAAGTTGTATAATGTTCTAATACATCTAAAGTGAATCCCTCGTGAATAGATTGTTTCATGGAGTAAGAATGGAAGGGTTCAAACCCATCATTTTCATTCTTTCTACCAAAGAGTTCTAATGTTTTATTTTTAGGAGTTCCTGTGAAACCAAAGAAAGATATATGAGGTTGTTTTCCTCTAGATTCAATTTCTTTACGAATCATTTCTTCATAATCTACCTCTCCATCCTCATTTTCAATAACATCTCCTGAAAGTGATTTCTTTAGGTGTTTAGAGGTTTCTCCACTCTGAGATGAATGTACTTCATCAATCACTACTCCAAAGGTTTGTCCTTTTAGTTGTGAAATGGTTTCAGAGATAAAAGGAAACTTCTGAATTGTAGTTACAATGATATCTTTTCCTTTTTCTAAAAACTCTTTTAATTGTTTTGAGTTAATATCTACTGGGTTCACCACCCCATCAGTTTGTTGTAAATCTTTAACAGTCTTTTTTAACTGACTATCTAATACCTTTCTATCTGTAATTACCAATATGGTATCAAACATTCGTTTGGTATCTTCTTTGGTTTTATACAATGAGGTTAGGGTATGTGATAACCAACCAATACTAAATGATTTACCTGAACCTGTGGTATGTTGAATTAGGTAATTGTTTCCAACACCTTCTTCTTTTACACTACTCCTTACTTTACGAATAACATCTAATTGGTGGTAACGAGGGAATATAAGAATCTCTTCCTTTTCTAAAGTTACTTTTTTCAGTTTATCATTCCACTCCTTTTTAGATTCTACGGATACCAATACAAAGTTCTCTATGATATCTAAAAGTGAATTAGGAAGTAAGATTTCATTCCATAAATACTCAGAACGAAAATCATCTTTTACAGATGGGTTTTCTATCCCCTTATTGTAAGGTAAGAACCTTGTTTTGTTACCACTCAATCGAGTAGTCATAGATACTTTATCGTTATCTACACAGAAATGTACCAAACACCTTTTAAACTGTAATAGGGGTTCTCCTATTGGGTTTCTATCGTATTTGTATTGGTTCTCTGAGTTCTTTATGTTTTGTCCTGTGAGTTGGTTTTTCAACTCCATTGTAATAATTGGTATTCCGTTTAAGAACAATACCAAATCAATAGAATTCTCATTTTTATTAGAATAGTGAAGTTGACGAACTGATACAAAACGATTCTTTTCAAATTTAGATTGATGTTCAGGATTCAAACCACTCTTTGGTTCAAAATATACCATATCAAAAGAACATCCTCTTGTACTAATTCCTTTTCTAAGAACATCAATAATCCCTCTTTTAGAGATTTGGTCATTTACAATCTTACTCAGTTGTTTATCTGTTGAAGTATCAAATTGTTTGTATAGTTTATCATATTCTTCCTTTTGAGTAGATTTAATAAACTCTATGAGTTCTTCTTGAAGTTGACATTGGTTTCTATCGTACTCCGTATATAAACGAGAAGTATACCCATGTTGAATTAAGGTTTGTTCTATATGTTTTTCGAAACGTTCTTCGTTTGGTTTTCTCATACGGTTTGGGAGTTTAAAATCAATGAATTATCTTCTTCACATACTCTTATTTTACCTGTTACTACTTCTGATATTAAAGATTGACGATATTCTTTTAGAGTATCTATTTTCTTTTGTTCTAATTGGATGAGGGTATCAATTTCTTCTGTTTGTTTATCTAAATACTCAACGATTTGTTGTTGTTCTTTAAGAGAGGGTAAATAGATTTTAATATTTGATATTTGTTCTGTAGATATATTTGGTTGACCACTTCCTTTTAGTTGTTGTTTGAATTCTTCAAAAAAGTAAAACGTCCTAACTAAAAAGAATAAAAATCTTTTTACTAAAGTATCTACATCAGGTCTAAATACACTATTTCTTTGATTCAAAAGAGTTAAATGTTCTTCCTGATAAAAACATACTTTAATTCCTGTGGAGATTATAGGTCTTGTTAAAACAAAAATTAAATCTCCTTTTAATACTCTAAATCCTTCAAAATCGTCATAATAGTTTTTTGGTAAAAATGATAAATCTTCCCAAGAAACACCATTGTTTTGAATGTTAGAAATTTTAATAACTCTTACCTCACCTTCATTTTGAAAATCATTACTGTCAAATGAGTAACCACTAAAAAAATTACCATGATATTTTAACTTTGAAGTATTCCAATGACTTGGAATCTCACCAATCCATTCCACTCCAGAATCTTTCATCTCCACATTGGGATTAACACCTTTGGTTACAACATGGTTAATGAGTGAGGTTCTTTTCTCTTTAAGGAGTTCTATCTTCTTTTCTTTTTGTTGGATAAGAGAATATATCTTTTGGGTTTTATCATCCAAAAAGGATACGATTTGTTGTTGTTCGAATATTGGAGGAACAATTAATGGTATTCCCCCATCATATTATTCATTAACTTTGGGTTTATGTCAATACGAACGTATGGTTTTGTTACAAGGTTTAAATAGAAACACAAATACTTAAGTTCAAAAAGAATGTTCCGTTTACTTAACATTCCACAAACATTAGTTGTGTTAAACTTCCCATTTCTGTGAAAACATGTACCAGTATTTGCTCCATCTGTTGTCCATGTCACATATTCTCCATCGAAATCATATGTGTTAATTTTTCCTAATTCACCATTATTTGTTGTTTGAGAACTATAAACTGGAAAATCACCTTTATTCTCGAAAATTTCAACTTTAGATATAACTCTTCCTCTTCCAATATTAAAATGTCTACTAACTAAAGAAATTTTCCAATGAACAGGAATATCTCCAATCCATGTTTCAGGTACGTTTTTATAGTATTGGTATCTATTCATTTATAATTTCTTTAAAGATTCCTTCACTCTCTTTTTCTAACTCCAATAAATCAGAGGTAATATCTCCTAAACTACGTAATGGTTTGTACTGATAAAAATACTTTGTAAAGTTGATTTCATAACCCACTTTATCCTTCTCTCTATCCATCCAACTATGAGGTAAATGTGGTTCTACTTCTCTGTTAAAATATTCTTCAATATCTTCGGTAAGAGGTATTCTCTCACTATCTCTTAATTTAGTGTTTGGTTTTGGATTTCCTTTTGTATCCTTAACAACCTTATCGTTTTTTATAGTTGGTTGTTCTATGGTTACTTTGGTATATCCAAAAAACTCATTGTCAAAAATCTTAGAGAATTCATTTTCTTCAAAGTTGTGATACGTTTGAATAAGTGATTCTGTTTGGTCTTTGGATATTTTCTTTCGTTTACTTCCTAATGATTTTTTCATCGGTTTGTAAAAAGTAGAACCATCAATTAATTGAACCTTTCCTTTTCGTTGAGATTTCTTTTTATTGGTTACAATCCATATATACGTTGATATTCCTGTATTAAAGAACAATTGGTCTGGTAATGAAACTACACATTCCAACATATCATTTTCAATAATCCATTTACGTATTTCAGATTCACCACTTCCACCATCACCAGTAAAAAGAGGAGAACCATTGAATACAATTCCTATACGAGAACCTTCCTCTTTCATCTTAGAAATAAGATGTTGTAGGAATAATAAAGAACCATCAGAAACTCTTGGAGTTCCTACACTAAATCTTCCATAAGGGTTTTTAGATTCTTCTTCCACAAACTCTTTCTCAGATTTCCAACTTACCCCAAATGGAGGATTGGTTATCATATAATCAAACTTTCTACCTTCAAAATGGTCTTCAGATAAAGAAGAACCTAACTTTACATTGTCAGGGTCTTCACCTGAAATCAACATATCAGATTTACAAATAGAATAGGTGTGTGGGTTTAATTCTTGTCCTTGAAGGTTTAAACGAACCTTATTATCAATGTTTTCCTCAATCCATTCCTTACCAATCGTTAACATACCACCTGTACCACAACAAGGGTCAAAAATAGAACGGATAATTCCATCTCCTTTTAAGTGTTCTTCACTTTCAGAAAAAACCATAGAAACTAAAAGTTTAACCACATCACGAGGGGTGTAGTGTTCTCCCGAAGTTTCGTTAGACATCTCTGAAAACTTACGAAGAAGTTCCTCAAAGACTTGTCCCATTGTATGATTATCTACCTTATTAGGGTGTAAATCTATCTCAGTAAACTTATCTATTAAAAGATATAGTTTGTTGTTCTTAAGGAGTTTTTCAACTGGTTTTTCTAATTGGAAATTTTCTAAAATCTCAAATACATTTTGAGAGAAACCACTTATATAGTTAGGGAAGTTAACCTTCAATCCATTTGGGTCTCCCTTCAATCTTTGTAAATCGTAGTTAGAGTGATTAAAGAATTTTAATCCTGTTTGTTTTTTTATAATTGGGGTTGGGTCAACCTCATCTTTCAACTCATTGTAGAGTTCAATAATTTCATCTTTCTTTGGTTCAATAACACAATCCAATCTTCTAAGTACTAAGAAAGGAAGGATTACATCTCCGTATTCGTGTTGTTTAAATAATCCTCTAAGTACATCGTCACAAACGTTCCATACAAAAGAAGAAATTTCATTATGGTTATTCATCGTATTTTTTTAAGGGACAATATAGTCAATTTAGGGTGTTTTAAAGACCCTTTTTTTTGAATTAATTGTATGAAATATAAGAATTTTGGAGTTGTAGTTGTAAAGAATGAAAGGTGGGATAGTGTAAACTCATTAACCCATTATTTTCCTTACCTCTTCTAAATAAACTTCTTTTGGGAGTAATCCACTATCAAAAAGAGATTTGTATTTGGTTAATTGTTCTTCATTCTGTTATCTTTTATTAAGTTTTAAAAATTTTAAGGAGTAAGATTATATTTTAACACACATTATATTTACATTTGGTTAAATTAAACTGTGTCAACCTTACCCTTATGGAGAAAATAGGATTATTATATAGAGTTAGTTCAAAACCTCAAGAAACAGACGGTAGTTCTCTTGATATCCAAAAGGAACTTGGAAGAAAAATATCCGAAATATTAGGATTAAAACATCAAGAATTTGATGAAGGGGTTCAAAGTTCTTTTAAGGTTGAAATAAACCATCGTCCAAAATTAGTCGAGTTGTTGGATGAGATTCAAAAACCTAATGGGATAAGAAAAGTTTGGGTATTTAATACAGATAGGTTGGGTAGGTATTCTCAATCTTGGTACTCTATTCTAAAAGTGTTTATCGATTATGGGGTTCAAATTTATATTGGAGATTCAACGAAACCATATGACTTAAATAACTCACCTGATAAATTAATGATAGGAGTACTTTCTTTAATATCACAATATGATAATGAGTTGAGAAGGATGAGAAGTATTATGGGAAAACGAAACTCCCTTCGAAGTGGAAACACCTATCTAGGTTCAACCATACCTTTTGGATATACTGTAAAAAACAAAAAACTTAAAGAAAATTTAAAAGAGAGTTTCCATCTAAAAAAGATATTCACGATGTACAACCAGGGTAAAAGTACAATGGATATTAAAATGTATCTTGATAAGATACCAGATATTAAACCTCGGAGAACCAAATTAGGATGGAATTTAGGGACACTTCAAAAAATGATGAGGAACACAATTTATATTGGAAAACAAGTATGGAAATGGGAGGAAAAACTTCCAAATGGAGATATAACTACTGTTGATGAGATAACGATTGATACCCCTCAACTTATTGAAAAAGATTTATGGGATAGTGTAAATCAAAAAATGAATCTCCATCTTCAAAAAAGAAAAAAGAATATTCCTACCGACCATATTCTTGGTGGAACTATTGTATGTGATGAATGTGGGTTGAGTTTATCTTATAGAAAAAGAGGAAATTCTCAACAGTACTACGGTAGGTGTTCAGAATACAGTTGGAAACATAATGAAGATTACCTTAACGATAAAAAGAAAAATTACAATAAAACAAATTGTAAAATGAAGAGGAGTTTGAATATCATAGAGACTGATGAAAAACTCCTAAACAAGATTACAGAGATTATTACTAAATCATCGATTGTTAGAGAGAAGTACAAAATAAAAGATTTATCTCCAAAATGGGATTCAGAGTCTAAGAACTCCAAAAGATTGGGTAGTATTGGAACAAAATTACGAAACAAAAGAAGAGAATTAGAGAGTTTAGAAGATGAACAAATACAGATAGAGTATGATGTTAGAACTAAAAAAATAAGTGAATCAGTTGGTGATAAACTTCGAGAGAAATTTAAAATATCTATTGAAATAGTTGAGGAGGAGATGGATTTAATCACAAAAGAGGAGAGATTAATTTCTGAATCAAAAGGATGGGTTAATTGGATTTCAAAAATGGAGAAAGATGTAAAAAAAGTACAGAACCTATCGTTAGAAGAAAAAAGAGGTTTCATAAATCGTAATGTTCAGAATATTCAAGTTTTCTTTGATGAGAAATCGAAAGAACACGATATTACTATCAATTTCAGATTACCAATTGTAGGTGATAAATTGATTTATAATAATAAAGGTAATATAGATGAAACTGGGTTTAAGGATTATAAAATAATAGATGGGGATAGGAAAGTAAACTTCAGGTTCAAAAAACCAACACAAATAAGAACTAAGTTAAATAAAGAAGTTCGTAAAGGTTTAAATGAAAGAATAATTCAACTTAAAGAAGTAGAGTTTTTATCATTACAAAATATATGTGATAAATTAAATAAGGAAAGGTTATTAACCCCGACAGGAAAGAAGTGGGATAAACCAAAACTCTCATCTTACTACCGAACACTTAAAGGAAAAGTACTAAAAAAGGTTTAAGGAGTAAGAGTAATTGTCACAACGAATTAAACCATTACAGTAGAGTAAACTCATAGTAGCTTTAATTGAAAATATAGGAGAGGTGATTTTTACGTGTATCGTAGAAATCACCTCTCTCTTGTTTTGGGTTCTTCCGGTATCAAAGAAACAAGAAGAAAATCATGAAGTCATAAAAGATACGAGAATGTATTGTTTTACAGTCCATGTTATACATGATTATTTACGTTTTGACGTCTTTATACCATAACAGATATAGAGTTTTTCTTTACAACAAATTTTGGAGTACTTTATAAAATGAACACAAAGATGGCTTCACTAAAAAATTATAATTGCGACTTATTATACAGATTAGCGAAAATTATAATGACCATTTTGATCTAATTAAAAACCCAGCTTTTAAGCTGGATTTTTTTATTACCTAACTTCAAATGTTATCGGTATACTATAACTTACGCCTACTGGAGTGCCTCTTTGTTTACCTGGTTTCATTTGTGGTAAAGAACCAATAACTTTAGCTACTTCTTTCTCTAAAACTGGGTGAGGTCCTCTTGATCTTACATTGATGACCTTTCCGGTTTTACTAATTGTAAAAACTACAAATAATCTTTTTTTACCCGGTAGTAGGCCTAATTCAGTCGCTAAATCTAAATTAAATTGTCTCCCAAAGTGTCCTGTTACTTTTTTAGTAAAACAAGCTTTAAGTTCTTTGTTATTTCCTTTGCATCCAGGAAAAACAGGTACGTCTTCAATTAAAATAAAAGGAATGTCTTCGATAAACTCTTCTGCTTCTTCAACTTCTTCAATATCCTCAGTATTTACAACAATAGCCTCACCTTCATCAGTTTCTGTAGATTCTATAATGGTTTCTTCTATTTTTAAATCGTCTTCGACAATTTTGATTTTCTCTATTGTAGGGGGAGGTATATTTTGTTTTGGAGGTTCTACTTTTTGAATTTCAATAATTGGAATTTCTTCCTTCATTTCATCAACCATATTTACGATGCCTAAGTGTGATGAATTATTTTTTTCAAATGTTTTATGCTCCATTGACACGTAAGTGATAAATAGCGAAAGTACTAAACCTATTTGCATAAAAATTTTACTATAATTTTCTAACTGTTGTTTTGGGTTTTTTTTAATTTGCATCTTTTAACTCTTTAATGTTTCTAAAAAATATAAAACGACTATTATGAATAACAGTCTATTGTTAAATGAACGGAATTAAACCGATAAAAACAGAGTCACTTAACAGATATAAAATTAGACAGTAAAAGAGAATTAAAACATGATTTTCCTCATACTTTATCATGCACTTTTGTTGGTGTATGATCGTTCCAAAGAGTAAGGATATCTGTGGCTACAGAAGCACCACTTCCTGCAGCAATTGCAAATTGACTTCGTAAACCAGCGATTGTACCGCAGCAATACAACCCTTTTTGTATGAGATGATTTTCATTATTTAATTGAATTCTATCTTTTTCTGGGTTTGCTTTTTTGTGAGGAATAATATATTTGTTTAAACCATTTATGGAAAAGGGTTTTGAGTAGTTTAATGCAATGACTATAATTTTCGATTGATAGCTGTTCTTAGTTGTTTCTATAGTATAAATGCCATCAATTTTTCTTATTGACAAAACTTTTTCGTTATTAATATGAGAAACATGAGGATATAAAGTTGTTAATTGCTCTTTACCTTCAATTAAAATATCTTTTCCTAATGTTTTTGGAGCCAGACCTAAAACATTATTAAACAAGGCATTTTCTAAATGAGAAGCTCTTTGGTGCATTATAATTCCTATTTTTTTATGAGCAGCAAAATGCTTGTTTTTTGCAGAGCCTAAAATGAGTGCACACTGCATTCCGGAAACTCCTCCGCCAATTATTAATGCATCAAAAATCATTTTATATAAATAGCATTTTTATGTTTTGAGTAAAAAGTTTTACAGAGATAGCTAAGAGAATTACGCCAAAAATTTTACGAATTATCTGAATTCCAGAAGGACCAATTAAACGTTCTATTTTAGACGATGTTTTTAAAACGATGTATAAGAAAATTACATTTAAAATTACAGCTACAATAATGTTTTCTATGGCAAATTCTGCCCTTAAAGAAAGTAACGTTGTTAAACTTCCTGGACCCGCAATTAAAGGAAAAGCTAGAGGGAATACGGTGGCAGTTATGGAGGAAGAATTACCATCTTCCTTATATAAAGTAATGCCTAAAATCATTTCTAAAGCGATAAAAAATAAAATAAAAGCACCAGCAACAGCAAAAGAATTTACATCAATACCAATTAAACCTAATAAGCTTTGACCAAGAAACAAGAATACAATCATAATGAAACCTGCAATAAGTGATGCTTTTTCAGACTGTATATGTCCTGATTTTTTTCGTAAATCAATAATAATAGGAATGTTACCAATGATATCTATAACAGCAAATAATACCATAAACGCAGTTATAATTTCTTTTAGGTTAAATTTCATAATCTATAAGTTTAATTTATTGCAAAATTAGAAAACTTACTTTATGAATTTGTAAAAAATTAAAAAAAAATAGTCATATTTTTGTTCGCATGTTTCAACTAGGAAAAACAATCGTTTCAGAAGATATTATCGAAAAAGATTTCGTGTGTAATTTAGCCGCCTGCAAAGGTGCTTGTTGTGTAAATGGTGACGCTGGAGCTCCATTAGAAAAAGAAGAAGCTAAAATATTAGAAGAAATTTATCCAAAAGTAAAACCTTTTTTAAGAAAAGAGGGAATTGAGGTTATTGAAAAAGAAGGAGCTTGGGTTACAAGTGAATGGGGAGAATTAGAAACACCTTTGATTAATGGGGCAGATTGTGCTTATGTAATTTTTGATGAAAAGAATACAGCCTTGTGCGCTATCGAAGAAGCGCATAATCAAGGAGAAATTGATTGGAAGAAGCCAGTTTCTTGTCATTTATATCCAATAAGAGTTAAAGATTATAGTGAGTTTTCTGCAGTAAATTATGATAAATGGGAAATTTGTGATGACGCTTGTTCTTTAGGCAAAGAATTTCAAGTGCCAGTATACAAGTTTGTAAAACAAGCCTTAGTTAGAAAGTTTGGTCAAAATTGGTATGATGAATTAGAAAAAGTGGCGGAAAAACATTTAAAATAAAGCACCTATATAGCAAAGTTTTCTAGAATATTATACAAGGATTACAAAGTAAAAAACCAGTAAAGGTTAGATATAAATTGTATTTTTCTTTCTGGGTAGATTAAAATTTAAACCCAACTTTATGCTGGGTTTTTTTTATTACGTATTTTTGGTAGTATGAAAATTAATCAATTTTTAGATGCTACTTATTTAAAGACAGCAACTCAAGCAAGTATTACAGAAGAAGATAATCAACAAAAAGTAGTTGATTTGATAAATGAAGCCATTTTGTACAATTATAAATTAGTAATGATTCGTTCAAAATATATTTCATTAGCAAAAAAAATGTTTTTAGAATCAAAAGCTGACTTTTTAATAGGAACTGTAATCGATTTTCCGGAAGGGAACTCATCTACTGAAATTAAATTAAAAGAAGCCCAAAAAGCGATTGATTTAGGTGCAGATGAATTGGATTTTGTTGTCAATTATACCGCTTTTAAAGAAGGTAAAATTGCGATGATAAAAGAGCAAGTTTTAAAAGCGACTAAACTTTGTATTGAAAACAATAAAGTTGCAAAATGGATCATAGAAGTAGCTGCCTTGACGAGAGAAGAAATTATTGTAATTTCACAACTAATAAAGGAGGTTGTTCTCGAAAATTTTGATGAAGCTGCTGTTAAAAAAGTGTTTGTTAAATCATCAACAGGATTTTTTAAAACTCAAGACAACACGCCAAATGGTGCTACTTTTGAAACTATGAAACTAATTTCTGAAAATGCAAAACCATTGCAAATAAAGGCTGCAGGAGGCGTGAGGGATTATGGAACGGCATTAAAAATGATTTCTATAGGAGTTGATAGAATAGGAACTTCATCATCTAAAGAGATTTGTACTAAAGAGAAAAGTCACAAGACAGGATATTAATACTTTATGGATTATTTTGCACACGAAACGGCAGTTATAGATGATAATTGTATTATAGGGAAAGGGACAAAAATTTGGCATTTTAGTCATATTATGTCTAATTGTAGTATTGGCGAATCTTGTAATCTCGGTCAAAACGTTGTGGTTTCTCCTGAAGTTATTTTAGGTAAAAATGTAAAAGTGCAAAACAACGTTTCTATTTATACGGGTGTTATTTGTGAAGATGATGTTTTTTTAGGGCCTTCCATGGTTTTTACAAATGTTATAAATCCAAGAAGTGCTATTATTAGAAAAAATGAATATTTAAAAACAATTGTAAAAAAAGGAGCGAGTATTGGCGCAAATGCAACCATTGTTTGTGGTAATGATATTGGCGAATTTGCTTTTATTGGAGCGGGAGCAGTTGTAACAAAAGAAATTTTACCATATGCCTTGGTGGTTGGGAATCCATCAAAACAAATAGGCTGGGTGGGGGAGTTTGGCCATAGATTAGAATTTAATAAACAGGGTTTTGCAACGTGTAAAGAAAGTGGGCAAGAGTATCAATTGAAGGATAATAGTGTTATAAAAGTAAAGTGAAAATAGATTAAAAGGTGTTTTAAACTCATTCGAACTATGAAGCTACAAAACCAGATGCTGTCAATTAATAGTATCTGGTTTTCTACTTTATTTAAAGTGTCTTTTTTTAAGGTGCAGGATTCGGAATTGCTGCATGAACAGCTTCAATTTCTTTTAAAGTTTCATCAGATAATTCAACATAAATAGAATTGATATTCTCTTTTAATTGACTCATTTTTGTAGCGCCAATGATATTACTGGTTACAAATGGTAGCTGATTTATATAAGCTAAAGATAATTCAGTAAGTGTTAAATTATTCTTTTTGGCGATTTCTAAATATTTTAGAACCGCAGCTTCTGAGCCTTTATTTCTGTATCTAGCAATAAACCTGGGAAACAAAGTTCCTCTTGCGCCTTCAGGTAAATTTCCATCTATATACTTCCCTGATAAAACACCTTGTGCTAAAGGTGAATAAGCTAATAAACCTATGTTTTCTCTCATTGAAACTTCAGACATACCAACTTCATATCCTCTGTGAATTAAAGAATATGAATTCTGAATGGTTACAGGTTTTGGTAAATTATATTGTTCTGATGCTTGTAAATATTTCATAGTTCCCCATGGAGTTTCGTTCGACAAACCGATATGTTTTATTTTGCCTTGTTTTATAAAATCACTTAAAGTTTCTAAAATTTCTAAATGATTTTCTGCTTCTTTACTAGCTGTTTTATAAGGATAATCTCTAACTCCAAAACAGTTTACTCCTCTAGAAGGCCAGTGCAATTGATATAAATCCATATAATCTGTTTGTAAACGTTTGAGGCTATTTTCAATTGCTTCCGTAATGCCTTTTTTACTAAAGCCATTTTTTCTAATATGTGCTGTATAATCCCCGCCTCCAGCAATTTTTGAAGCCAAAACTACCTTATCTCTATTTCCTGTTTTTTTTAGCCAATTACCGATAATTCTTTCAGTATCGCCATACGTTTCTGCATTTGCGGGTACAGGATATAATTCGGCGGCATCTATAAAATTCACACCTTTTTCTAAAGCATAATTCATTTGCTCATGTGCTTCTGCTTCTGTATTTTGGTTTCCCCAAGTCATGGTTCCTAAACAAATTTTAGAAACTTTTGTCTCTGTGTTTGGTAACGTTGTATATTTCATTTTGATGTTTAATTTTTTTAGAATAACAAAAATAAGGCTTATTTAACACTAATTATAGGCATAAAAAAAAGTTCTCATTTTTGAGAACTTTTTTAACATATGTTTTAAGCGTTTTTATTTCAAAATTGCTTCAATTCCTGGTAAAGATTTACCCTCTAACATTTCTAGCATTGCTCCACCACCCGTAGAAACATAACTTACTTTGTCTGCAAAACCAAATTGTTTCACAGCTGCAACAGAATCTCCACCACCAACTAAAGAAAATGCTCCATTTTTAGTTGCTTTATCAATTGAATGACCAAGTGCAATCGTACCTGCAGCAAAAGAGTCCATTTCAAAAACACCTAAAGGGCCGTTCCATAAAATAGTTTTACATTGGTTTGCAATTATATCAAAAATTTCTCTAGATTTTGGTCCAGCATCAACTCCTTCCCAGCCATCTGGTATTTTGTTAATATCACAAACTTGCGTATTTGCATCATTGCTAAAATCATCAGCAGCAACAACATCAACAGGAATGTGAATTTGAACATTTTTAGCTTTTGCTTGTTTTAAAATGTCAAGTGCTAACTCCATTTTGTCATCTTCACAAATTGAGTTACCAATTTTTCCGCCTTGTGCTTTAATAAATGTAAAACTCATTCCACCACCAATAATCAAGTGATCTACTTTATCTAAAATATTTTCAATTACCGTAATTTTTGAAGACACTTTTGCCCCTCCTAGAATTGCTAAAACTGGTTTTTCTGAATTATTTAATACCTTATCGATACTTTCAATTTCTCTCGCTAATAAGTTTCCAAAGCATTTATTATCTCCAAAAAATTGTGCAATAATTGTGGTTGATGCATGCGCTCTGTGTGCAGTTCCGAAGGCATCGTTTACATAAATATCTCCTAGTTTAGACAATTTTTCTGCAAAAGCAACATCTCCTTTTTTCTCTTCATCGTAAAAACGAAGATTTTCTAGTAATAAAATTTCTCCATTTTCTAAATTAGCAACAGCTTCTTCAGCTTTTTCACCGATACAATCTTCAACAAACTTTACGTTAACACCTAAAATTTCTTTTACTTTTGCAACAATATGTTTCAAAGAAAACTCTTCTTGCTTGCCTTTTGGACGACCTAAATGTGACATTAAAACGCAGCTTCCTCCATCTTCTAAAACCTTTATAATGGTAGATTTAGCAGCTTCAATTCTAGTAGTATCTGTAACTTCGAATTGATTATTTAAAGGCACATTAAAATCTACACGGATAATTGCTTTTTTATTTTGGAAATTAAAATCTTTCAGTGTTTTCATTTTTGTTGATGTATTTTTAACAAAAATACTTTTTTATTTACGGTTACTAAAATTGAAAACTCAAAAATTAAGATAACGTTTGCGTAAATTTATCTGTTATATTTGCATATGCTTTTCAAACAAATTATAGGCCAAGAACACATTAAGAAACATTTGCAAAAGTCTGCTGAGAATGGCAGAGTTCCGCATGCACAGCTGTTTATAGGCAAAGAAGGTTGTGGTTCGCTGCCAATGGCAATTGCCTATGCACAATTTTTATTGTGTAATTTTTCCGAAGATGCAGGAGCATGTAATATAAAATGCAACAAACTCCAACATCCAGATTTACATTTTGCATTTCCTGTAACTACAAACGATTCGGTAAAAAAACATGCTGTAAGTGATTTGTTTTTAGAAGATTGGCGAGATTTTATTGCAACACAACCTTACGGTAGCTTATTTAATTGGTTACAACATATAGGTGTAGAAAATAAGCAAGGTTTAATTGGAGTTGACGAATCTGAAGCTGTTGTTAAAAAGTTAAAGCTTAAAAGTTATGAGGGTGGCTTTAAAGTAATGATAATTTGGATGGCAGAAAAAATGAATATTGCTGCTGCCAACAAATTATTAAAACTGATTGAAGAACCACCACAAAAAACTGTTTTTTTATTGATTACAGAAAATGAAGAACAGATTATAAACACTATAAAATCGCGCTGCCAAGCATTGCATTTTCCTGCTTTGAGTGAACAAGATATCGCAAATGCTTTGATTTTAAAGAATCAAGTTGCGGACAACCAAGCGACAAAAATTGCACATCAAGCAGAAGGAAATTATATCAAAGCATTGCATTTATTACAAAATGACTCTTCTGATTTAGTTTTTGAAGAATGGTTTATTGCCTGGATAAGAACTGCTTTTAGGGCTAAAGGAAATGCTTCAGTGGTGCAGCAACTAATTTCTTGGTCTGATACCATTGCAAAAACTGGAAGAGAAACCCAAAAACGTTTTTTAGACTATTGTTTACAATTCTTTAGACAAGCACTATTGATGAACTACAAGTCTGATCAGTTGGTTTTTATGGAATCAAAATCAGGTTTTGATTTGTCTAAATTTGCGCCTTTTGTGCATTCAGGAAATATTCTAGAAATAGAAAAAGAATTAAATGATGCCATGTATCATATTGAAAGAAATGGGAATGCAAAGATTATTTTATTAGATCTTTCTATGAAACTTACCCGTTTTTTGCATAAAAAGGAAGAGAAGCTTTAGTTGTTATAAGCAGCTAAGCGCGCAACATATTTTCCAATAACATCAAACTCTAAATTTACAATCTCACCAATTTCTAAAGTTTTAAAAGTAGTGTGTTCTTTTGTATAGGGAATAATAGCGACACTAAATTCATCATTCTTAGAATTCACTACAGTTAAACTAACTCCATTTACAGTAATAGAACCTTTTTCTATAGTGATGTTGTTTTTATCAGAATTGTATTGAAAAGTATACAATGTACTTCCGCTTTCATCCTTGATATTTTTACAAATTCCTGTTTCATCAACATGCCCTTGCACAATATGCCCATCTAATCGGTCACCCATTTTCATGGCACGCTCTAGATTTATAATATGAGTATTTTTTAGTCTTCCAATATTTGTTTTGTCTAAAGTTTCTTTAATTGCGGTTACGGTATATTCATCATTATCAATAGCAACAACCGTTAAACAAACTCCATTATGAGCGATACTTTGATCCACTTTTAGTTCATTCGTAATATCACTTTGTATTGTTAAATGAACATTTTCTTGCTCTTTTACAATATTTTTTACGACTCCTAGTGTTTCTATAATTCCTGTAAACATATCCCTAAAATTTGGTTACTTTTGTACACATCAAAAATACTAATATTACAAGAGTTATATGGAAAAATCTGATAAAATAATCGTTGGAATTTCAATAGGAGATTTAAATGGTATTGGAATTGAAGTAATTTTAAAAACATTCCAAGATAAAAGAATGTTAGATTTTTGTACACCTATTCTTTTTGGGGCAACAAAAGTGATTTCATACCATAAAAAAGCTTTAGGTATAGAAACTCCTGTTCATGGAATTACATCGATGTCTCAACTAAACCATTCTAAAATAAATGTTTTAAATATTTGGAAAGAAGAAGTTGCAATAGAACTTGGTAAAACCACGCAATTTTCTGGGGATTACGCAGCGAGATCTTTAGCATCTGCGGTAAAACATTTAAAAGAAAATAAGATAGATGTTTTAGTAACAGCACCAATCAATAAAGAAAACATACAATCTGACACCTTTAATTTTCCTGGCCATACGGAGTATTTAGAAGCTAATTTAGAAGGCAAGAGTTTAATGATTTTAATGACTGATGCATTGCGAATTGGACTAATTACAGGTCATATTCCAATCGCTAAAGTAGCCGAAGCCATTACTCCAGAGTTAATTAAAAGTAAGGTGGAAACAATGCATGAATCTTTGGTTAAAGATTTTGGAATTAGTAAACCAAAAATTGCTGTTTTATCGTTAAATCCACATTGTGGAGATAAAGGTGTAATAGGTAAAGAAGATGATGAAATCATAAAACCAACTATTTCAGAAATTAAAGAAACAGGAAAATTAGTTTTTGGACCTTATGCTGCAGATGGTTTTTTTGGTTCTGAAACTTATAAGCAATTTGATGGTGTTTTAGCCACGTATCATGATCAAGGTTTAGCTCCTTTTAAAGCATTGTCTTTTGGCAAAGGAGTTAACTTTACAGCAGGTTTAAGTCATATTCGAACCTCACCAGATCATGGAACCGGTTATGAAATAGCGGGAAAAAATTTAGCAAATCCATCATCATTTACAGAAGCTTTGTTTACTGCAATTCAAGTTTTTAAAACTAGAAATGAGTATTTAGAGCTCACTAAAACCCCTTTAGATTTAAAAAAGAGGTAAAGATTGTTTTTTTTTGATATAAAATATTGCGGAAATACATTTTTTTGTATCTTTGCCGGCTCAATTGATGTTTGATAATGAAATACTTAAAACAATTCAACATACAGTTTGTAGGATTAAAAGAAGGGAGTCATCTGTTCAACTATACGATTGATAATAAGTTCTTTGAAGCTTTTAATTTTGATGAATATAAAAGTTCATCTATAGAAGTTTCTCTAACATTTGTAAAAAAAAGCACATTATTCGAGCTTAGTTTTATTGCAGCAGGGACAATTGAAATTCCTTGTGATTTAACTAACGAATTATACAATCAAGAAATAGCATCAGAATTACCATTGGTAGTAAAATTTGGGCCATTGTATAATGATGAAAGTGAGGAGATTTTAATATTGCCTCATGAAGCGTATGAGTTTAATGTTGCCCAGTTTATTTATGAAATGATTGTTTTAGCAGTTCCGAATAAAAGAGTTCATCCAAAAGTTTTAGATGGCACTATGGAATCGGAAGCATTAAATAAATTAAAAGAACTAACAATAAAAGAAGAAAAAACTGTAGTAAATACAGACCCAAGGTGGGATAAATTAAAGAATTTAATAACAGAAAAAAAGACATAAAATGGCACATCCTAAAAGGAAGATATCCAAAACAAGAAGAGATAAAAGGAGAACACATTATAAAGCATCTTATCAACAGATAGCTACAGATCCAACAACTGGAGAATCTCACTTATACCACAGAGCTCACTGGCATGAAGGAAAACTTTATTACAGAGGACAAATTGTTTTAGAATCTGCATCTGCTGCTGCAGAAGCTTAGAAACAACCTTCTATAAACACACAAAAACCCTCAATTTTGAGGGTTTTTTTACGTTTTTTAAGTAAAAACTATCTCTTTTGATGAGTTTTACGTAAAAAAGTGAAATATTTTTCACTACTTTTGATTTTCCAAATTATTTGGTAACAAACAACGATTATGAAAAAAATCACTGCAGCAATTTCAGCAGTAGGGAAGTATGTTCCCGAATATATTTTAACGAATAAAGAGTTAGAGTCTTATGTAGATACTAACGATGAATGGATTACTTCTAGAACAGGAATCAAAGAAAGAAGAATTCTCAAGGGCGAAGGGTTAGGGACATCTTACATGGCTATAAAATGTGCAGAAGATTTAATTCAAAAATCAAATATAAATCCTGAGGAAATAGATTTGGTTCTGGTTGGTACTGCAACTCCAGATCTACCAGTAGCCTCAACAGCTGCTTATGTAGCTTCAAAAATTGGCGCAACAAATGCCTTCTCATATGATTTACAAGCTGCATGTTCTAGCTTTTTGTTTGGTATGTCCACAGCAGCTAGTTATATAGAGTCTGGGAGGTATAAAAAAGTGCTATTAATAGGGGCAGATAAAATGTCTTCTATTATTGATTACACAGATAGAGCAACGTGTATTATTTTTGGTGATGGAGCAGGAGCAGTTTTGTTTGAGCCAAATAATGAAGGTTTAGGATTGCAAGATGAGTATTTAAGAAGTGATGGAATAGGTAGAGATTTTCTAAGGATAGAAGCAGGAGGGTCTATAATGCCGCCTTCAGAAGAAACTGTAAAAGGAAAAAAGCATTTTGTATATCAAGAAGGAAAGACTGTTTTTAAATATGCAGTTTCTAATATGGCTGATGTTTCAGAGAAAATGTTAACCAGAAATAAGCTTACAGAAGAAGACATTCAGTGGTTGGTGCCACACCAAGCTAATAAAAGAATTATTGAAGCAACAGCAAAAAGAGTAGGTGTTAGCTCAGAAAAAGTAATGATGAACATCCATAGATATGGAAATACAACATCGGCAACTTTACCACTTTTATTAGCAGATTATGAAAATCAATTAAAAAAAGGAGATAATTTAATTTTTGCTGCATTCGGTGGTGGTTTCACATGGGGAGCCATTTACTTAAAATGGGCATACAATTCGTAAAAATTAATAACTAAACAATAAGAAACATGGATATTAAAGAAATTCAAAATCTTATAAAATTTGTAGCAAAATCTGGCGCTAGCGAGGTAAAGTTAGAAATGGAAGATATAAAGATTACAATTAAAACCGGTTCTGGAAAAACAGAAACTACAATTGTTCAAGCTGCTCCTGTAGCATCTTTACCTCAAGCTATAGCTCCCGCAAGTGCAGAGGCAGTAGCGCCTATTGTACCTGCAGTAGCGCAGAATGAGGGAGCTAATTATATCACCGTAAAATCTCCTATCATTGGAACTTTTTACAGAAAACCTTCTCCAGACAAACAAAATTTTGTTGAAGTTGGTACAGATATAAATATTGGCGATACAGTTTGTGTTATTGAAGCAATGAAATTATTTAACGAGATTGAATCTGAAGTTTCAGGTAAAATTGTTAAAGTTTTAGTTGACGATTCTTCCCCGGTAGAATATGATCAACCTTTATTTTTAGTAGATCCATCTTAATTTAGATGCTTAGATTTCTAGATTTTTTTAAATACTTATTATTTTATAAAATCGAACAATCAAATTTTCTAACGAACTAATTTAACAAAGATGTTTAAAAAAATATTAATTGCCAATAGAGGTGAAATTGCATTACGTGTAATTAGAACCTGTAAAGAAATGGGCATAAAAACGGTTGCTGTATATTCTAAGGCAGATGAGGAAAGTTTACATGTTAGATTTGCTGATGAAGCCGTGTGTATTGGCCCAGCTCCTAGCAGTGAATCTTATTTAAAAATGTCAAATATTATAGCCGCTGCAGAAATTACAAATGCAGACGCTATACATCCAGGATATGGATTTTTATCTGAAAATGCTAAGTTTTCTAATTTATGTGAAGAACATAACATCAAGTTTATTGGAGCTACGGGCAGAATGATTGATCAAATGGGAGATAAAGCAAACGCTAAGTCTACTATGATAGAGGCAGGTGTGCCTTGTGTTCCAGGTTCAGAAGGGGTAATAACTGATTTTGAAGAATGTGAGAAGGTAGCTTTAGAAACAGGTTACCCCGTAATGCTAAAAGCTTCTGCGGGAGGTGGTGGTAAAGGAATGCGGGCTGTTTGGAAGTCTGAAGACTTAAAGGAAGCTTGGGATTCTGCAAGACAAGAAAGTAAGGCGGCTTTTGGTAATGATGATATGTACATGGAGAAGCTGATTGAGGAGCCAAGACATATTGAGATTCAGATTGTAGGAGATTCTTATGGAAAAGCTTGTCATTTATCAGAAAGAGATTGTTCTGTACAAAGGCGTCACCAAAAATTAACAGAAGAAACTCCTTCTCCTTTCATGACAGAGGAACTGAGAGAAAGCATGGGGAATGCGGCTGTAAAGGCAGCAGAATATATTAAATATGAAGGTGCAGGGACTATAGAATTTTTGGTGGATAAACACAGAAATTTCTACTTTATGGAGATGAATACTCGTATACAAGTAGAGCATCCTATTACTGAAGAAGTTGTGAACTACGATTTAATTCGAGAACAAATTTTAGTAGCAGCTGGAGTACCTATTTCTGGTAAAAATTACTACCCACAATTACACTCTATTGAATGCAGAATTAATGCAGAAGATCCCCATAATAATTTTAGACCAGCCCCTGGGAAAGTTACTACGTTTCATGCTCCTGGAGGTCATGGAGTTAGAATGGATACACATGTATATGCTGGTTATATGATTCCACCAAATTACGATTCTATGATCGCCAAGTTAATTGTTACGGCTCAAACAAGAGAAGAAGCAATTAATAAAATGAAACGTGCGTTAGATGAATTTGTAATTGAAGGAATTAAAACAACAATACCTTTCCATAGACAATTAATGGAACATCCAGATTATGTTGCGGGAAACTACACGACTAAATTTATGGAAGATTTTTTAATGAAGCCTTAGATTAGAGTCTAGTATCAATACTATATTAAAAATAGAGAATACACTTTTGTATTCTCTATTTTTTTATCTTTACCTTAAATATTTTTAGAATGAAAATTGATGGGATTGATAAAATTATTATAAAAAGATTAGTAAAAGACGCCAGAACACCTGTGTTAAGTATTGCTAGAGAAGTTGGTATTTCTGGAGCAGCTATTCATCAACGTCTAAGAAAGTTAGAAAAATCTCAATTAATTGATGGTTATAGAATGGTTCTAAACCCTAAATCATTAGGGTATACAACAACAGCTTTTGTTGGTGTTTTTTTAGATTCTTCTAGTTTATATTCTTCAGCAATAAAAAGATTAAAAGATATTCCTGAGGTTATAGAAAGTCATTATACAACTGGTAATTACGCAATTTTTATAAAGATTTTATGCAAGAACAATGAAGATTTAATGCATCTTTTAAATAAAGATATTCAAAATATCAAAGGAGTCTCAAGAACCGAAACTTTTATTTCATTAGACCAACAAATTGATAGGCAGATACATATTTGATAAAAAATCATTTATCCATTAAAAAGTTACTCTTTAAAGATCTTTAGAAACAACTTAACCAGTAAACATATTTATTTCATTTTTTTAATTCATTTTCTTTAAATTACTAATTAATGATGGAGAAACCTAACTTATCTTTTATTATAGAAATTGCCGGAGATGATGAAGCATTTCAAAATAGTATTTTGGAAATTATAAAAACAGAATTTCGAGAAGAGGTAAATTTATTTAAAACAAACTTCTCATTAAAAAAGTACAAAGAAGCAGCTCATAATGTGCATAAAATAAAGCATAAAATAGGCCTATTAGGGTTAGAAAAAGCCTTAATAAAAGCATCAGAATTTGAAAAAGCATTAAAAATTGGAAATACTACACTTCATCATAGTTTTTTAGAAATTTTAAACAAAATTCATGTATATTTATACCCTTAAATAATATTGCTAATATTATGAATTGTATTATAATCGATGATGATGCAACTGCTAGATTAATTATAAGTCAGCTTTGTGAAAAATCGGAGTGAATTAATGTTTTAGCGGAGTTTTCTTCAGCTATAAATGCAATAAAATATTTAAATAGCAATACTGTAGATTTGGTTTATTTAGATATTCATATGCCTACTTTTTCTGGTTTTGATTTTATTCAGACTTTAAAAAATCCACCCAAAATAATCTTAACAACTTCAGACAAAAACCTTGCTTTAGAAGCCTTTGAATATAAAAGTGTCATAGATTATTTAGTGAAACCAATATCAAAAGAAAGGTTTAATAAATCTTTAGAAAAATTAAAAATCTTTTCAATTGAAGAAGAAAATGCTTCTTTAGAATCAAAAAAAGTATCAGATTACATCTATGTAAACGTAGATAAAAGATTGGTAAAAATTAATATACCTAGTATTTATTTAATTGAAGCAAAAGGCGATTATATAAATATTAAAACAAGCATAAAAAATTACTTGGTACACTCAACTTTAAAAAAGATAGAGGATAAACTTCCTTCAAATATGTTTTTTAGAGTGCATAGGTCATTCGTCATAAATTTTTCAGAAATAGTTGATATTGAGGATAACACTGTTTTGGTGAAACAAGATATTGTTCCTATAAGTAGATCTCTTAAAAGTGAATTAATTAGAAAATTAAATCGTCTCTAGTTATTTTTTTCTTAATAATTTAAATTCAAAAGTTTCATTTGCTAAAGAAGCTATAATTCCTTTAAATTGGTAGTCTTACAAAATATTAATACTTTCCAATATGTTTTGTGTAATTTTTCATTCGACTTTATAATGTTTTTGACGACCATAATGCAGACAGTTGTCTTTATGTTAGTAAAACAGTATTTCAACCTGTTAATATTAAATGGCAGATAGCGCTGATGCTGAAGGTTTTTTATGGGGGACTTAATTTTATGGATTATTAAGATACCCAGAAGATAATTAAATCACATTATATTTTGTAGGTTTATCAGCTTACTAAAAACTTACTATTAAGTGCAATGCTTCAAGAAGAGTAGTATTTTAATATTCAATAAAAACATTATTTTATTGATTGAGCTTTACAGATAATTTTATTAAAAAACAGAAGCTAACATTATCAGCTAAAAGAGCTATTTTTAGTATCTCAAAATACGAAGTCATGTTCAAAAAATTAATTCTTTTTTTATTGATATCTATCTTATTTATCAATTGCAAAAATGCTAGTATTACAGTATTATCCTCATCTAATGTTGCAGATATTATCAATAATGAGTTTACCGGTGATTTAGCTTTTAACACTGCTTCTTTTGTTGAAAAATATTGGAGGGTTGTGGGTAATACTGGTTTTAATAAAAGCATTTATAAGATTGCTGAAGAACTCGAAAAATCAGGTTTTGTTTTAGAAGAAAATGCAACAGAAAATGATATTTTAACCTACAGAATTGAAAAGCGTCCGCTTAAAAACCCAACTTGGGAGTCGGTAAATGCAATTGTGAAAATTGAGGGTAAAAATGACACTTTACTGCAACATGCCACTAACAGAAATATGATTGCTTTAAATTCGTATAGCACACCAAAAGATGGAGTTTCTGCTGAAGTTATTTATGTACGTGATCTCGAAAAAATTGCAGATTTAGATGTAAAAGGGAAAATAGTTTTTGCAGAAACAAGTCCTTATGGTATATACAAATCTGCGATTATTGAGGGTAAGGCAGTAGGAATTATAACGTATAATAATCCTTCTTATTTACAACCCGAAAAAAATACAACATCAATTCAGTTTCGTTCAATTCCTTTAGATACTGTAAATAAATCTTGGGCAATTGCAATGTCTTTCGCTGCGAAAGAACGGTTAAAAGCATCTTTAGAGAAGGGGAAAACAACCTTAAAAGTTCGTGTTAAAACTAATATTTATTCTTCAGAAGAATTAACAATTGTTGCTGATATTAAAGGGAGTGAAATGCCAGAAGAACGGTTAGTTTTTAGCGCTCATATCCAAGAACCTGGTGCTAATGACAATGCAACAGGTGTTGGAGTAGCATTAGAAATGGCTTCATTAACCGCAAAATTTATCAGACAACAACAATATGAACCAAAACGAACCTTAACTTTTTTATGGGGCGATGAAATTATATCGACACAAAGATATGTGCAAGAAGATTCTATTAGAGCGAAATACATTAATTGGGGAATTTCTTTGGATATGGTTGGCGAAGACACTGAAAAAACTGGAGGAACTTTTTTGATTGAAAAAATGCCGGATCCAAGTGCAATTTGGACTCGTGGCAATGATAAGCACACAGAATGGGGAGGTTCTAAAATGAAATTAGAGCAAATGAAACCTCATTATTTAAATGATTTTCTAATTGATAAATTTAAACAACAAGGTAAAAGAGCAAATTGGATTGTAGGCACAAATCCATTTGAAGGAGGAAGTGATCATGTTCCTTTTTTAAGACAAAACATACCTAGTGTTTTGTTTTGGCATTTTACAGATCAGTTTTATCATACGGATAATGATAGAATTGATAAAGTTTCTAAAACTACTTTGAAGAATGTAGGTACAACCGCATTAATAGCTGCTTATACTTTGTTAAATGCTGATAAAAAGGTTGCGAAATCAATTTTATTAAATTTAGAAACAGCTGCGGTAAGTCGTTTAAATAAAGAATTTAAACAGAGTAAAATTGCCATAAATAATGGAGATTCTTTATCTACACAAATAGAAATTATTACTGCTTGGAAAGATTGGTATCAAAAATCTTTTACAACAACTTCAGGGTTATTTTCGGATGAAAAAGTCATCAATAATGATATTGAAAAATCTCAAAAATTAATAGATTCTATTTCATCAGTAATTATAAAAGAACTTCAGAAAAAGAACTAAAAAACAGCATCAATTGCTGAAATAAAATCAGGATAAATGATGCCGTTTAATCGTTGAATTTTAGGTTTAGTAATCAGAACCATCATGTTTTCCAACTTCAAAGCCATGTTTTCCTAAAAACTGATTTCCACTGCCTATAGCGTCTTCTTCAAGAGTTGTTCCCATAGAATCATTCCATCTATTTAAATACCCAAAGAGAGAAATTACTCCTAAGATTTCTACAATTTCACCTTCGTTCCAATATTTATATAATTCTTTTTTGATGTCTGCATTAACAGCATTTGGAACCATAGAGGCTGCTAAAGAAAAATCTAGAGCTGCTCTTTCTGCATCAGAAAAAGCTTTGTGAGTTTTGTATTCCCAAATATTATCTAATTGTTCTTGTTCCGCTCCGTAACGTTCTGCAGCTCTAATTGCATGCGCTTGGCAATATCTACATCCAGTGGCGTTGCTAGAAACCCAAGCAATCATTCTTTTTAAAGCCGATGTAACACGTCCTTCATTTGCCATTACAGCTTTATTCAAATTGATAAAAGCTTTAGAAATGGCCGGCCTTCTTTGCATTGTTAAAACTGAATTTGGACAAAAGCCTAAAGTTTCATTAAAAAATTCTGCTAATTTTTTTGTTTCTAAATCGTGTTCTGCTAATAACGGTGTTACTAATGCCATGTTTTTTTTAGTTATTGAATTAAATAATTTATTTTTTATCTGGTCGAACTATTGAGATCACTATGGGAATCGAATAAAAATTTTTCGATATTTGTATCACATGATTTGGATCTTTTAAAATCGGACACAATATTAATTGCCCTTTCTATATAAAATGTTTACTTATTTTTAGTGAAAACTGATGTGTCATATCTATTCGTGATAAACAGTATAAAGTCATTAACAAAAAAAAATGAGTATTCACAATCTTATTTTAATTTGATGAGATTTATTCATTTTAACATCTTCTTCGTTTGTGTTTTCTTATTTTTGTTAGAAAGCTCAATTTAAGAATTCAATTTTAAAAAAAACATAAAAGATGGAGAAGAATATAATTATGACCAAATGGATACAAAAGTCACAGTTTGAGAGTGATAATCCTAGCGGGCATTCATTTACGATGTTTGATAAATCTCAAGATAATGGAGATGTGATTGGTTTTGCGCCAAAAGCCTTAATGCTATCTTCTTTAGCTGGCTGCTCTGGTTTAGATGTAGTTTCATTGTTAGAAAAAATGCGTGCAGAAGTTGCTGATTTTAAAATAGAGGTTACAGCAGAATTAACAGACGAACATCCTAAGTTTTACAACAAAGTAAAAGTAGATTATCATTTCACAGACAGCGAATTACAACCAGAAAAAATTCAAAAAGCTGTAAATTTATCAGTTACAAAATACTGTGGAGTTATGGAAATGTTTAGACAGTTCTCTGATGTAGAAATTGAAATTCATTTACACAACATATAAAACGGAACTAAACGCCAAAAAAATTGCTATGAGATGGACGTTAAAGCCACAACCCGAAAAAGAAAAAGTACATAATTTAGCCAAAGAACTTCAAGTTGACACAACTATAGCGTCAATTCTTTGTCAAAGAAATATTGAAACATTTGAGGATGCAAAAAAATTCTTTCGCCCCAGTTTAGATGAAATTCATAACCCTTTTTTAATGAAGGATATGGATGTTGCGGTAGCGCGAATTGAAGCGGCCATTTCTAAGAATGAAAATATTTTGATTTATGGCGATTATGATGTGGATGGCACTACCGCTGTTTCTTTAGTTTCCTCTTATTTAAGAACAATTTATCCAAATATTGCAACCTACATTCCAGACAGATATGCAGAAGGTTATGGGATTTCTTATACGGGAATCGATTTTGCCAATGACAATGATTTCTCTCTTATCATTGCTTTAGATTGTGGAATAAAAGCGATTGAAAAAGTAGCGTATGCAACGGAAAGAAATATAGACTTTATTATTTGCGATCATCATAAACCAGGAACAGAAATACCAAAAGCTGTGGCGGTTTTAAATCCAAAACGAGAAGATTGTAATTATCCTTTTGACGAATTATGTGGCTGTGGAGTTGGTTTTAAATTAATTCAGGCTTTAGGAGTTTCAAGAAATCAAACCATTGAAGATTTTGTGCCTTATTTAGATTTGGTCGCGACTGCCATTGCTGCAGATATTGTGCCGATGAATGGAGAAAATAGAGTGCTTGCATTTTTTGGTTTACAAGTGATTAATCAGCATCCAAGAAACGGAATTAAAGCACTCATTCAGCAGACTAAAAAGACTGAACTTACGATAACAGATGTTGTTTTTATAATTGCACCAAGAATTAACGCTGCAGGAAGAATCAAACACGGGAATTATGCGGTGGAGCTCTTAACTGAAATGGATTTTGAGGCTGCTATTGAATTTGCAGCTGCCATAGAAATTTTTAATGCAGACAGAAAAGATTTGGATAAAAAAATTACAGATCAAGCCCTAATTCAAATTAATGATAATGAGGAAGAGAATGGATGTACTTCTGTTGTTTATCAAGAAGATTGGCACAAAGGGGTTATTGGAATTGTAGCTTCTAGATTAATCGAAAAATACTACAGACCTACTTTGGTATTTACAAAAAGTGGCGACAAATTAGCCGCTTCTGCGCGTTCTGTTAAAGGGTTTGATGTCTATAACGCACTTCAAGAATGTGAAGAATTTATAGAACAATTTGGCGGACATAAATATGCTGCGGGATTAACTTTACTGCCAGAAAATTACACCAATTTCAAAAACAAGTTTGAAGAAGTTGTTGAACGAACTATTGATAAAAAATTATTAACTCCACAGATTTCTGTAGATGCAGAAATAGATTTATCTGAAATTACCCCTAAGTTTTTTAGAATTATTGAGCAAATGGCACCTTTTGGGCCCTTGAACATGAAACCTATTTTCAAATCTATCTGTGTTAGAGATAATGGTTTTGGAAAACAAGTTGGTGCAGATAAAACACATTTAAAACTGAATGTTTTTCAAGGGGACAATAAAAAAACCTACAACGCTATTGGTTTTAACTTAGGGAATAAAATGGCCATTGTACAAAATGATTTCGATATTGTTTACGCGTTAGACGAAAATGAATGGAATGGTCATAAATCTGTGCAATTGCTGTTGAAAGATTTAAAGTAATTTTCTATGTCTTTTAATGCCTAAACCACTATTAGTAATAGTGAAATCCAGAGTTCTACTTGTGGAAAAATTATATAAATTAACTTTCCATAGACATTAAAACCATTTTTAATTCCATATAAGTAATACTTGGGTCTACCTTTTCTTTAAGAGAAGCTAAGCCTTTTACATCACCAGCTTCTTCAATTTCATGTAGTATTTTTTTGTAACGGTTTAGTTCAATCAATTCTAAAACATCAATATCTCCAGAAGTAATATAATTCGCTAAATGATTTTCAATTGTGCCAACAGTTAAACTTCTTTCTTTGGCAATTTCTTTTATAGAAAGACCCGATGTAAACAACTCAAAAGTAATTTGTTTCGTTGGTTTTTTATCTTCTTTTTTTTGTTCGTTGAATTTATTAATTCCGTTTTCTTTACAATACCCTTCAATAGCTTCTAATATTTCTTCTCCGTATTTAGAAACACGAATTTTACCCATTCCAGCAATTTTTAATAAGGCATTTTCAGTTCTTGGCAATTCATCACACATTGCATATAAGGTTTCTTGCGTAAAAATCTGAAAGTGCGGAATACCTAAATCTTTAGAAATTCCATCTCTTAACTCACGTAATTTTATCGCTAAAATTGGGTCACGTTTAGAAACTACTTTTTTCTTTTTAGTCGGTTCTGATTTTTGTAAAATGGCTTTGGCTCTTACTTTTAAATATTCTTGAACTTTAAAACCATTCGTCATTTTTTGAAGTGAAAAAAGTTTTTCTAATAACTTTTCTTGCAAGGAATCAAATTGCTTCGTAAAATCTTTTTTAACAGCTTTGTTATCAGTTGAAAATGAAATAGCATTTAAAGGATTTAGAATATTACCTTTTGTTTGAGTTACAAAATAATTTAAAGCCTTTATAAAACGTTCTTGAATTTGAGAACTATTTTCCGGAAGAATAGAATCTTCTGAAATTGCATTTAATTGGTTTTTAAATCCATTAGAAACTTTCATTAAAGCGACAACTCCATCATCTTTAATAGTTTGTAAGTGGTCTATAACATCCCCTTTAATACTTGTTCTATTCTTGTAATAGATATCTATTAATCTTGATATTGGATACAAAAGTGGTTGATAATCAAATAATTCTGAAATTAAATTTAGCTGAAAATTTTTTTCAGATTCATTTAAAATAGTCTCATCAGGATGATTCTCTTCCACAGTTTCATTAAAAGTACTAACTGTTTTATCATTGATGATGGCGTTGCTAGAAATCGGTGTTTTTAAAACCAAGCCTTCTAGGGAAGTACACCTACTTAAAGCCACATATGTTTGACCATGCGCAAAAGAAGCTTCCGCATCAATTACCGCTCGGTCAAATGTTAAACCCTGACTTTTATGAATGGTAATTGCCCAAGCCAAACGCAAGGGGATTTGTTTAAAAGAACCAACAATATCTTCTTTTAACTCTTTGGTTTCCTCATTAATAGAATAATTAATATTATCCCATAGTTCTTTTTCGGCAACAATTTCGTCAATTTCATTGGCACACTGCACGGTTACAGTTTCTTTTGAAATATCTGTGATAACTCCTATTTTACCATTATAATATCTTTTTTCTAAGGAGGAATCATTTTTGATAAACATCACTTGAGACCCTATTTTTAGGGCTAAATTTTCATCATTAGGAAAAGCGTTTTCATTGAATTTACCAGAAATTTCGGCTTTAAAAAAACAGCTTTTGGTCTTTAGTTTATTTAATTCAGAATCGTTGATTAAGTTGGCTCTTCTGTTATGAGTTGTAAGGGTGATATATCCTTCTTCTTTACTTGGAGAAAAAGTAGGGTTGTAGCGTTCATTTAAAATTTTGGCAGATTTTTCTGATAAATCATCATTTCTAATTTCATTTAAAATAGTGATAAAATCTTCGTTTTTCTGACGGTAAATATGCTTCAACTCAATAGAAACTACATTGGCTTCTTGATAGGCTTTACTGCTAAAAAAATAAACGGTATTGTAATGTTGCTGCAGTAAACTCCACTCATTGGGTTTTACAACAGGTGCTAATTGCTGTAAATCACCAATCATTAAAACTTGGGCGCCACCAAATACTTTGTTTCGGTTTTTATAACGACGCAGCACTTGATCGATACCATCCAATAAATCGGCTCGCACCATAGAAATTTCATCAATAATTACTAAATCTAAGGATTTTATAATATCAATTTTAGTTTTCGAAAACTTACGTTGTTGATTAGAAGTATTTGCAATTTGATTGGGTAAAATTGGTCCAAAAGGCATTTGAAAAAATGAATGAATCGTTACGCCTTTTGCATTGATTGCTGCAACACCTGTAGGTGCCACAATAACCATTCTTTTTAAAGATTCTTTTTTAATTTGATGTAGAAAAGTAGTTTTTCCTGTACCTGCTTTTCCTGTGATAAACAGGTTTCTATCTGTTTTTTCTATAAAGTTTAAGGCAAGTTCTAATTCTTTATTCTCTATCATAACAAGATTTCTATACTCATTTTCTTGTTGTAAAAATAGTGTTTTAGTTTACAATATCTGAATAATATTATGACCTTAAAATCTTTTCCATTTGTCTGCCTTTTGCTCATTCATCAATGAGTTTTTCCATTTGTCTGCATTGTTTATACAATTCAAATTCATCTTCTATTTCTTCAATTCTATAACCACAAACTATCCCTTTAATTAAATGTGCATTTTCATGAATTTTTGCTTTCTCAAAAAAGGTTCTAAATGTTACTTTTTCTGCAATAAGAGATTGTAATTTGTTTTCGTTAAAACCAGTAAACCATTCTATTACTTGATGGAACTCTTCTCTTGTTCTACCATGTTTTTCCAATCTATTCCAGTAAAGTGGATATATAGATGCAAAGATCATATTAGCCACTTTTTCATTTTTTTTAGCGGTAACTTTCATTTTATTAAAGTATTGATATAGCAATTTACAAAATTCTTATATATAAAAAATCCTAAGCAAAAGCTCAGGATTTTAATATTTACAAAACAACATTGTTGCCTACATTTCTAATGCTTTTGTTGGATTGTTATCCATTAATAACTCGACTGGGTTTTCTAAAGCTTCTTTAACAGCAACTAAAAAACCTACAGATTCTCTACCATCTACAATTCTGTGATCGTAAGAAAGTGCAACATACATTATTGGTTGAATTACAACAGCGCCATTAACCGCCATTGGTCTGTTTACAATATTGTGCATTCCTAAAATTCCACTTTGTGGAGGATTCAAAATTGGCGTAGACAACATAGAACCAAATACACCACCATTGGTAATTGTAAAAGTTCCTCCAGTCATTTCATCTATGGTAATTTGCCCATCTCTAGCTCTTAATGCCAAACGTTTTACTTCAGATTCTACACCTCTAAAAGATAAGTTTTCTGCATTTCTAATTACAGGAACCATTAAGCCTTTAGGTCCAGACACGGCAATAGAAATATCTTGAAAGTCATTTTTGATTTGGAAATCTCCGTCAATCATAGAATTTACATCAGGATATAATTTTAAAGCTCTTACCACTGCTAAGGTAAAGAAAGACATAAATCCTAAGCCAACGCCGTGTTTTGCTTTAAAAGCTTCTTTAAATTGCGTACGTAAATCAAAGATTGGTTGCATGTTTACTTCGTTAAAAGTTGTTAACATGGCAGTTTCGCTTTTTACAGCAACCAAACGTTCGGCAACTTTTCTCCGTAACATAGACATTTTCTTACGCTCTGTTCCCCTCGATCCGTTTGCAGGCTGAGTTCCCATAGAAGGTACAGCGTTTACTGCATCATCTTTCGTAATTCTACCATCTTTTCCGGTTCCTTTAACCGCAGAGGTAGCAATTCCTTTTTCAGCAAGTACTTTTTTAGCAGCAGGAGAAGCAGTACCGGTCGCATACGTTTCCGTTTTTGGCGTTTCTTTTACTTCAATTTTCTTTTCTTCTTTTTTTACTTCAACTTTTGGAGCATCACCCTCTGGTTTTGCAGCACCTGTATCAATCAAACAAACTACAGCACCTACTTCTACAGCGTCACCTTCTTCAGCTTTTAAAGTAACAATTCCGCTTTCTTCTGCAGGCAGTTCTAAAGTTGCCTTATCAGAATCTACTTCTGCAATTGGTTGATCTTTTTCAACATAATCTCCATCTTCAACTAACCACGTTGCAATTTCTACTTCTGTAATCGATTCTCCCGGAGAAGGAACTTTCATTTCTAAAATCATCAGTTCTTATTTTACTTATTGCTGAACTTATTTCAGCATTTAATTTTAATTTTTTATGCTATAACGCGCTACGCTAACTTTTAAAATGAGTTATTCATTATTAAAAACACTGTTTATAACCGCTTTATGTCGTTTCTTAAATCTTGTACTAGAACCCGCTGCGGGTACTGCATAATACTTACGAGAACGAACCTTTAGTTTTACCAACTCAAAACGTTGTAACATAAAACTCCAAGCACCCATATTTCTTGGTTCTTCTTGTGCCCAAATATATTCTTCAATATTTGGATATCTATCGATTACTTGTTGTAATTTCTCTACATGTAAAGGAAATAATTGCTCTATTCTTACCAGCGCAACATCTTCTCGCTGCAATTCTTCTCGTTCTGCTAATAAATCATAGTAGAATTTACCCATACAGAAAACAAGTTTCTTAACACCCTTTGGGTTTAAGGTATCATCAATTACTTCTTGAAATTCGCCAGTGGCTAATTCTTCAATTGTATTGACAGCTTTTGGATGACGTAATAAACTTTTTGGAGTAAATACAATTAATGGTTTTCTATAATCACGTTTCATTTGTCTACGCAACAAATGATAAAAATTTGCAGGTGTTGTACAGTTCGCAACAGTCATATTGTCTTCTGCACATAATTGCAAATAACGCTCTATTCTTGCCGATGAATGTTCAGAACCTTGGCCTTCATATCCATGCGGAAGTAAGACTACAATTCCGTTTTGAACTTTCCATTTATCTTCTGCAGCAGAGATATATTGGTCAAAAATAATTTGAGCTCCATTAGAAAAATCTCCAAATTGAGCTTCCCAAACGGTTAATGTATTCGGGTTTCCCATCGCATACCCATAATCAAATCCTAAAACCCCATATTCAGATAATAACGAGTTGTAAATCGTCATTTGCCCTTTACTCTTTGGATTTGTATTTAATAGGTTAATACGTTCTTCTGTAACTTCATCACGCAAAATAGCGTGCCTGTGAGAAAAGGTTCCTCTTTCTACATCTTGTCCAGAAATACGAACATTAAACCCTTCTTCTAGTAAACTTCCATAAGCTAGGTTTTCTGCCATTCCCCAATCTAATTGATTAGTTTCGAAAACCATTTTAGCTCTACCTTGTAAAATTCTTTCTGCTTTTCTAACAAAGTTTGCCTTTTCAGGAACTGTAGAAACAATTTTGGCAATATTTTTTAAATTATCTTCAGGATAAGTGGTATTTGTTACTGCTAACATGGCATCAAGATCTTGACGCTCAAATCCTTCCCAAGTAGATTTCATAAACTCCTTTACTTTAGAAGTTTTATCCTTTTTAGAGTTGTCGAATTCAGTATTCAACATATCTCTAAACTCAGTTGTAATTTCTGTTAAATAATTTTTATCGATACTTCCTTCAGCAATTAATTGTGCCGCGTAGATATCTTTTGGGTTTTGATGTTTAGAAATTGCTTTGTATAATTTTGGTTGTGTAAAACGAGGCTCATCACCTTCATTATGGCCATATTTTCTATAGCCTAATAAATCTATAAAAATATCAGATTCAAAACGCATTCTAAATTCTAAGGCCAATTCCATTGCATGACAAACGGCTTCTGTATCATCTGCATTTACATGTAAAACAGGCGACAAGGTAACTTTGGCAACATCTGTACAATAGGTGCTTGAACGCGCATCTAAATAGTTGGTTGTAAACCCTATTTGGTTGTTGACAACGATATGAATAGTTCCTCCAGTTTTATAACCATTTAATTTAGCCATTTGAACGATTTCATATGCAATTCCTTGTCCAGCAATAGCAGCATCACCATGTATAATGATGGGTAAAATTTTGCTCGCATCACCATTATATTTTCTATCAATTTTAGCTCTTGTAATCCCTTCTGCTACAGAAGCAACAGTTTCTAGGTGAGATGGATTTGGAACTAAATTCATTTTAATTTCATTACCATCTCTATAGGTTTTACTTAACGTTAAACCTAAATGATATTTTACATCGCCATCGATATCTTCATCTTCGAAATCTTTTCCTTCAAATTCACTAAATAAATCTCTAACTGGTTTTTTAAAGATGTTTACTAGCGTATTTAAACGACCTCTATGTGCCATTCCTAAAACGCATTCTTTCACACCATATTTTTCGGCAGCATCTCTTAGCAAAACGCTAATACCTGGAATTAAAGCTTCACCGCCTTCCAAAGAAAAACGTTTTTGCCCTACGTATTTGGTTTGTAAAAAACTCTCGAATGTTACTGCCTGGTTTAATTTACCTAAAATGTATTTTTTAGCTTCTACAGAATAATTAGGATGGTTGTCATTTTTATTAAAGCGATCTTGCCACCATTTTAATTTTTCTGGATTACGCATATACATGTATTCTACTCCAATAGAATCGCAATAAATACGTTTTAAGTGCCCAATGATTGCAGAAAGTTTAGTTTTACCGAGTCCTAAAATTTCACCTGCAGAAAACTCTTTGTCTAAATCGTTTGCGGATAAACCAAAATTTTCGAGATCTAAAGTCGGTTGGTATTGTCTTCTTTCTCTTACTGGATTTGTTTCAGTGAACAAATGACCACGAGTTCTGTATCCATTAATTAAATCAACAACAAGAAATTCTTTACGAACTTCTAGCGGCACTTCTAATGAATCTTCTTCCTCTTTTAATGAATAATTTTCATTTGCTAAATCATATCCTTGAAAAAAGCTTCTCCAACTCGATTCAATTGCATCTGGATTCACCAAATATTTATCATATAAATCAGCTATAAAGCCTGTATGTGCTGCGTTTAAAAACGAAAATTTATCCATAATATAGTTTCTGCTTTTTTAATAAGCTGTACTAATCAACAAAAATACAATTTTTGAGATGAAAGGGTATTTTTTTTCTTTAGAATAACAAAATAAAAAAAAATAAAATTTTTATCAAAAGTATTTGGCAATATTCGGAAAAGGTATATATTTGCACTCGCTAAACACAAATCATGTGAAGCAAACTCCTCCTTAGCTCAGTTGGTTAGAGCATCTGACTGTTAATCAGAGGGTCCTTGGTTCGAGTCCAAGAGGGGGAGCAAGTTAAGCGAAAGCTTAAAAGTTCATTAAAAAAAGACTGCGAAAGTAGCTCAGGGGTAGAGCATCACCTTGCCAAGGTGGGGGTCGCGGGTTCAAATCCCGTCTTTCGCTCTAACTCAAAACAGTACCAATGCTGAAGTGGTGGAATTGGTAGACACGCTGGACTTAAAATCCAGTGGTCAGTAATGGCCGTGCGGGTTCAAGTCCCGCCTTCAGTACAATAACCGTTGTTAATCCTTTGATTTACAACGGTTTTTTGTTGTTACAGCTTTTTTATTTCCGACATACTTCCTGCAAACAAGGAATTACACCGATTAAATTCAATCTTTTTTAAATTAGTTCACCATATAGTTAATAGAATCTAACGATTAAATAAAAATCAATTAATTAATCTTGATTAATCATTAGAAATCAATTGTTAGATATGGCATTAGTTTAGTTTTTAATAAACTTCTTTCTTACTTCTTGTAAACCATTTTTAATACTAATTACATAGACTCCTTTTGGTAGTGATTTTACATCTACTTATTTAAAAGTATAATATGACATAAATCAATATAATTCTATCCTATAACTTTTAATTTTGCTTGAAATAAATTGAGCTAAGACTGAAAAACTATGACAGAAGAAGAAATATTAAAGGCCTATAGAGATGATATAATTACTCTTGACATAGCAAATCAATTAAGACGACATAAGGATACTCAAAGTGCTATAGAGAAAGCATATGAAGATGGTACAATTACCCTTGAAATCGCAAATCGATTAAGACAAGAGAAGAAAAACAAAGAGTTAGCTAAAGAAAATTCTAAAAGACAATTTGACAGAAATAAATACATTAACAAAGAATACTCCAAAGGAGAACTTTCAGTATCAGATACAATAGCATATAAAACAATGTTATTATTAGAAAATAATAGAAAGAATACGAGTTTAATAGCTACTATACTATCTATTCAATTTGCAATCTCAATATTAAGTGTAATTATTTATTTAATTTATATAGTTAGTCAATAATACTATTAGTTACCTTCAAATTGAAATATAATCAATAACCTATTCAGATATTTTCTATATTTAATTTTTTTCCATCCAATGGGTGGTTTTCAATTCATTTTATAGCAGAATGATTGTGAGAGGGTCTAAACACTCTCTTTTTTTATGTTTAATACTTTTGGATTTTTCTGCAAATTATATTCAAAATACGCAAAATGCTTAAAAAAATTGTAAAAACTTATATATATTTTTGAATAATCGATTTGTGATTAAATCATTTTTTTTTATTAGGGGGTGCCTACTAGGGGTTAGCATCCCTTTTTTTATACTTAATAGTTTCGATATTTTTCTAAATTTTTCAGATGGATAACTTGATTTTATCTAAATACCTTTTCAACTATTTTAAGTGATTGGAATGTCGTTAAATTCATTGAATTGAAATACTACGTATCTATGACATTAATCGAACGTCAATAAGCTATATTAGACCATTTAAAAGCATTTAATACTACATGATATGTTACGTAGGATTGAGCAGATAGCCTACCTATAAACCTAAAGTAGTAGATAAAGTATTAATAAATAGTTGTGAGATTAGAAAGAGGGTGTATATTTGCACCCGCTAACGGGGATTTTTGTTTTGTTGGTGATGTTCATTGAGTTGTTGTATTGTAGGATTAGATTGGGTTTTAATTTTGATAAGGTTGTTTAGATTTTATTAAAAATAAGGTTTATTTTTATTTGGTTTATGATTAAAAAACGTTGTATGTTTGCAGTCCGAAATTTTCGGCAGCTACGTTCAGTTTTTTTAGTTTTAAAGGGGTTTAAAAAAAAGTATTTTTTTTCTTGTTGGAATAGAAATAGTTTATATATTTGCACCCGCTAACAAATACGGCAAAAAGATTACAGAGATTTTGGTAAGGATTTTGGTAAAAAGTCTACTAGTTCGATTCTAGTATTTCTACAAGATAGGATTTATAATGATTGTTTTAAATGCATGAGATTATTATTCTAGAAGTTCATTGAAAATATTGAAATTGACAGCGTAAACAAAGAGTAGAATAACCATGTTTAATTAAATTTAGACAAATTCTTTTGAAACTTATTCATTCATATTATTTAAAATATACAATGAAGAGTTTGATCCTGGCTCAGGATGAACGCTAGCGGCAGGCTTAACACATGCAAGTCGAGGGGTAACATTGTAGCTTGCTACAGATGACGACCGGCGCACGGGTGCGTAACGCGTATAGAACCTACCTTTTACAGAGGGATAGCCTTTAGAAATGAAGATTAATACCTTATAGTATTGAGACTTGGCATCGAGTTTTAATTAAAGATTTATCGGTAAAAGATGGCTATGCGTCCTATTAGTTAGTTGGTAAGGTAACGGCTTACCAAGACTTCGATAGGTAGGGGCCCTGAGAGGGGGATCCCCCACACTGGTACTGAGACACGGACCAGACTCCTACGGGAGGCAGCAGTGAGGAATATTGGGCAATGGAGGCAACTCTGACCCAGCCATGCCGCGTGCAGGAAGACTGCCCTATGGGTTGTAAACTGCTTTTATACAGGAAGAAACACTGCTACGTGTAGCAGCTTGACGGTACTGTAAGAATAAGGACCGGC